>NZ_JBAKFF010000001.1:1902500-1944748 GCF_040838345.1 Spiribacter sp. 1M189
TGTCTGAATATGGGGGGACCATCCTCCAAGGCTAAATACTCCCTGCTGACCGATAGTGAACCAGTACCGTGAGGGAAAGGCGAAAAGAACCCCGGTGAGGGGAGTGAAATAGAACCTGAAACCGTATGCGTACAAGCAGTCGAAGCCCGAAAGGGTGACGGCGTACCTTTTGTATAATGGGTCAGCGACTTACTTTCAGTAGCAAGGTTAACCATCTAGGGTAGCCGTAGGGAAACCGAGTCTTAACCGGCGTCGAGTTTCTGGAAGTAGACCCGAAACCGGGCGATCTATCCATGGCCAGTGTGAAGGCGAGGTAATACTCGCTGGAGGCGCGAACCCACTAACGTTGAAAAGTTAGGGGATGAGCTGTGGATCGGAGTGAAAGGCTAAACAAGCCCGGAGATAGCTGGTTCTCCCCGAAAGCTATTTAGGTAGCGCCTCGTGTCTCACTCTCGGGGGTAGAGCACTGTTTCGGCTAGGGGGCTCCCAGGAGCTTACCAAACCGATGCAAACTCCGAATACCGAGAAGTGCAATCACGGGAGACAGACAGCGGGTGATAACGTTCGTTGTCAAGAGGGAAACAACCCAGACCGCCAGCTAAGGTCCCAAAATCATGGCTAAGTGGTAAACGATGTGGGAAGGCAGAGACAGCCAGGAGGTTGGCTTAGAAGCAGCCACCCTTTAAAGAAAGCGTAATAGCTCACTGGTCGAGTCGGCCTGCGCGGAAGATTCAACGGGGCTCAAGCCATGTACCGAAGCTGCGGACGCAAGCTTGCTTGCGTGGTAGGGGAGCGTTCCGTACGTCGACGAAGGCGGACCCGAGAGGGCCGCTGGAGATATCGGAAGTGCGAATGCTGACATGAGTAACGATAAAGGCGGTGAAAAACCGCCTCGCCGAAAGCCCAAGGTTTCCTGCGCAACGCTAATCGGCGCAGGGTTAGTCGGCCCCTAAGATGAGGGCGAAAGCCGTAATCGATGGGAAACAGGTTAATATTCCTGTACCGCACATGACTGCGATGGGGGGACGGAGTAGGCTAAGTGATCCGGGTGACGGAAGTCCCGGTTCAAGCATGTAGGGAGTGTGTCCAGGTAAATCCGGATGCACAATCCTGAGATGCAATGACGAGTGCCCAAGGGCGCGAAGTCACCGATGCCATGCTTCCTGGAAAAGCCTCTAAGCTTCAGGTTATGCGCGACCGTACCGTAAACCGACACAGGTAGGCAGGGTGAGAATCCCAAGGCGCTTGAGAGAACTCGGGTGAAGGAACTAGGCAAAATAGCACCGTAACTTCGGGAGAAGGTGCGCCTGTATTAGGTAAAGCTCTTCGCGAGCGGAGCCGAGGCAGGCCGCAGTGACCAGGGGGCTGCGACTGTTTACTAAAAACACAGCACTCTGCTAACTCGTAAGAGGATGTATAGGGTGTGACGCCTGCCCGGTGCCGGAAGGTTAAGTGATGGGGTTAGCTCTTCGGAGCGAAGCTCTTGATCGAAGCCCCGGTAAACGGCGGCCGTAACTATAACGGTCCTAAGGTAGCGAAATTCCTTGTCGGGTAAGTTCCGACCTGCACGAATGGCGTAACGATGGCCCCGCTGTCTCCACCCGAGACTCAGTGAAATTGAAATCGCTGTGAAGATGCAGCGTTCCCGCGGCAAGACGGAAAGACCCCGTGAACCTTTACTACAGCTTCACACTGGACTTTGAATATGCTTGTGCAGGATAGGTAGGAGGCGTTGAAACCGGAGCGCCAGCTCTGGTGGAGCCATCCTTGAGATACTACCCTTGCATGTTTGAGGTTCTAACCTAGGCCCGTTATCCGGGTCAGGGACAGTGTGTGGTGGGTAGTTTGACTGGGGCGGTCTCCTCCCAAAGAGTAACGGAGGAGTGCGAAGGTACCCTCGGCGCGGTCGGAAATCGCGCTATGAGTATAAAAGCACAAGGGTGCCTGACTGCGAGACTGACAAGTCGAGCAGGGGCGAAAGCCGGCTTTAGTGATCCGGTGGTTCTGTATGGAAGGGCCATCGCTCAACGGATAAAAGGTACTCCGGGGATAACAGGCTGATTCCTCCCAAGAGTCCACATCGACGGAGGAGTTTGGCACCTCGATGTCGGCTCATCACATCCTGGGGCTGTAGCAGGTCCCAAGGGTATGGCTGTTCGCCATTTAAAGTGGTACGCGAGCTGGGTTTAGAACGTCGTGAGACAGTTCGGTCCCTATCTGCCGTGGGCGTCGGAGATTTGAGAGGATCTGCTCCTAGTACGAGAGGACCGGAGTGGACGAACCTCTGGTGTTCCGGTTGTCACGCCAGTGGCACTGCCGGGTAGCTACGTTCGGAAGGGATAACCGCTGAAAGCATCTAAGCGGGAAGTCCACCTCAAGATGAGATCTCCCCGAGGACTTGATCCTCCTGAAGGGCCGTAGAAGACGACTACGTTGATAGGCTGGGTGTGGAAGTGCAGTAATGCATGAAGCTAACCAGTACTAATTGCCCGTGCGGCTTGGCCATATAACCCCAAGTGGACTATATGGCATCGGTCCTGCATGCCATCGACAACGTTCCTGAGCTGCCGGCGCTCGAAAAGCGACGACGGTAAACCGGTTTGCCTGGCGAAAATAGCGCGTGGGAACCACCCGATTCCATTCCGAACTCGGAAGTGAAACCGCGCAGCGCCGATGATAGTGCCGCCTCGCTGTGGTGCGAAAGTAGGTCATCGCCAGGTTTTTACACCAAACCCCCGCGGTCTTCGGACGGCGGGGGTTTTTTTTGGCTTGAATGATGAGCAACCAGCAAAGCGGTGTACTAGACAGAGAGGTACTGCGCCATCTTCTCTTCACTGAGCTCCGAACCTGAGAACTCCTCCACCAAGTAACCGCGATCGATAACGAGCACGCGGTCGGCAACAGCCATGGAGAAACTCAGTACCTGTTCGGAGAAAAGAATGCTTACACCCCGTATATCCCGGATTTCCTTCAGGCTGCTCGCCATTTCCTTGATGATGGAGGGCTGAATGCCCTCGGTCGGCTCGTCCAGGAGCAGGACCTTTGGGTCCGCAGCCAGCGCTCTGGCAATCGCGAGTTGCTGCTGTTGACCACCGGAGAGATTCCCCGCGCGACGTTTGCGCATCTCTAGAAGCACGGGGAACAGTGAGTAGATATCTTCCGGCACCTCACGCCGACCCGTTACTTCCAGCCCCGCGAGGATGTTTTCCTCTACGGTGAGTGTCGGGAACACATGGCGTCCCTGCGGGACATAGGCGATCCCGCTTGCGACTCGTTCATGCGGTTTGCGTTTGTCGAGGGATTGATCATTTATCGAGACCTCGCCGGACCAAGTAGGCAACATCCCCATGAGCGTTTTGAAGAGCGTTGTTTTTCCCATCCCATTACGGCCCATAACGCCGAGGATCTCCTGGGGCTTCACGCCGAAACTGCAATCGTGAATGATCGGGCTCAGGCCATACCCGCTGCTGAGGGAATCGACTGTCAGCATGTATTTTCTCCGTTAGTGTCCGAGATAGCGCTCGATCACGCGCTTGTCGTTCTTGATCCGGTCGATGCTGCCCTCTGCCAATACCTTACCCTGGTCGAGCACCGTGACCCGGTTGGCGATTTCTTCTACGAACCCCATGTCGTGTTCGATGATCACCACGGAGCGGCCCTCGCGTATCCGGTTAAGAAGCTGTGCCGTCGCGTCGCGCTCGGCCTGGCTCATTCCCGCTACCGGCTCATCAAGCATGAGGAGGGCAGGCTCCTGGATGAGCAGCATTGCGATTTCCAGCCACTGCTTCTGACCATGGCTGAGAAGACCGGCCATATCGTCCAAACGACCATCGAGGTCAACGAGCGCGGCGGTTTCCATGATTCGGTCATGCACCTCACTCGTCCGACGAAAGAACAGCGATCGCATGACCGTTCGTCCGCTTGGAAAGGTGAGTTCCAGGTTTTCGTAGACCGTCAGGTTTTCGTAAATCGAGGGTGCCTGGAACTTGCGGCATACACCTTCATGGACGATCCGGTTCTCCGGCATGCCGCTCAGCTCGCGGCCCTTGAACCGGATCGTGCCCTCCGTAGGCCGGGTCTTGCCGCAGATCAGATCAAGCAGTGCCGTTTTGCCCGCGCCGTTCGGACCGATGATGACCCGCAGCTCTCCCTCATTGACATAAAGGTTCACCCCGTCCACGGCACGGAATCCGCCGAAAGACACGGCAAGATCCTCGACGGCCAGGATGAGGCTCGGATTATCACTATGCATTGTCGGGGCCCTCGCTTGTTGCGTCCGGTCCGGCCATCACCGCTGTCGACCGGGTCGCGGACCGCTGTTTAATCTGCTCTTTCGCAACGCGGTAGAGCCCGGCGAGACCCTCCGGGAAGACCAGGACGACAGCGATCAATACCAGTCCCATCAGGATGGTCCAAAGCTCTGGGAATGCCTGTGAGAGGAACATTTCTACGGTCTTGATGGCGATAACGCCGAAGCCCGCTCCGAGCAATGAGAAGCGACCACCCACTGCGGCGAGTACCACGAGCTCAACGGACACCGTTACTCCGATCAATGAGGGAGAAATAAACCTTGCCTGCATCGCGAACATTGCACCGCCGATCGCCGAGAAAACAGCTGCAACGATGAATACGAAAACCTTGAAGTTGGCTACGCTGTAGCCCGAGAACCGAACGCGGTCCTCCTGGTCCCGTATCGCGATCAGCACTCTGCCGGTGCGGCTATTCAGTATTAGCTGACCGATCCATATACAGCCAAGGAGCAGGCCGGCTGCAATGTAGTAGAGGGCATAGCGTGAGGATTCTGTAGTGATATCCCAGCCCAGCAGCGTGGAGAAATCTGTGATCCCGTTGGCGCCTCCGGTATAGCCCTGCTGGCCGATGATCAGAATGCTGAGCACCGCAGCGAGTGACAGCGTGACGATCGCGAAGTACACGCCACTGACTCGCCGCTTGAATAGCGCGTAGCCGATGAAGCCGGCGCAGAGAGTAGGCGCTGCCAGCATGGCGAAAATCATGAAAGGGAAGCTGTAGAAGGGCTCCCACCACCAAGGTAGCGACGAGAGCTGATTCCAGTCCATGAAATCAGGGATGCCTGGCGTCGTCTGGTTAGCCGTCGCCTCCGGGGTCGATGCCTCGAGTTTGAGGAACATCGCCATGGCATAACCACCAAGACCGAAAAACACTCCCTGGCCGAGGCTCAGCATTCCCCCATATCCCCAGCACATGACCAGACCGACTGCTACGAAGGCCAGGGCGACATAGCGTCCAGTCAGGTTGAGCATGTAGGAGTCGTAACCAAGCGGTATAGCGACCAGCAGAAGGGCAGCGAACACGCCAAAGAGGATTCTCCACTCGGCGCTCCCGTTATAGAGAAAGCGTTTTAGCAGCATTACTGAGCCTCACTTCCTGACCTTAATGGTGAACAGACCCTGCGGGCGCAGCAGTAGTAGCCCGATGACCACGAGCAATGTCATAACTTTGGCCATGGATCCCGTCAGGAAGAATTCGAGAATCGACTGCGCCTGAGCAATTGAGAAAGCCGATGCGACCGTGCCCAGCAGGCTTGCGGCACCCCCCAGTACCACCACGAGGAAGGTATCCACGAGGTACTGGCTGCCCGCCGTGGGCGTGGTGGCCGCGATAGTGGTGAAGGCCGAGCCGGCGATGCCAGCCAGTCCACAACCCAGGGCAAAGGTCTTTCGATCGACCTTCTCCGTATTGATGCCCACCGCGTCCGCCATGGCTCGATCCTGAGTGGTCGAGCGCACGCGAATGCCCCAGCGGAAGCGGTAGAGGAGCAGCCCCACAAAAACCGTCATACCGATCGCAAGTGCGGTTACAAAAAGGTCGGAGCGCGACAGGAAGATGAGCGGTGTCAGCTCGATGCTGCCCTGCAGCCAGTCCGGTGTGCCCGCGCTCACTCCTCGACCGCCGAAGATTGAGCGAAAGACCTGTTGCATGATCAGGCCCACCGCCCAGGTCGCCAGCAAGGTATCCAGTGGACGTTTATATAGGTGTCGGACCAGCCCGAGTTCCAGCAGGTAGCCGACAGCGAATGCCGCGGCGAAGGAGAGGATGATAGCCAGCGGGAAGTAGTACGTGAAAGCGCCGGGTGCGTAGCTCTCAAAAGCCGTCGCGGTCACGAAAGTCACATACGAGCCAAGCGTCAGAAACTCGCCATGGGCCATGTTCACAACGCCCATCTGGCCAAAAATAATAGCCAGCCCCAGCGCCATCAGCAGGAAAACCCCGAAGAGGCTAAGCCCGGCGACGCCCTGCATCGCAAAAATCGATGCAATATCCGATGCAGTATATCCACCCATTACGCACCCCAATGTCCGGAATCTTATGTGCGGGCACCGGCCATGCCGGTACCCGCATTGCGGTCAATAGCTTGTTCAGAGCTCGTCGGGATTCAGATCAAGGTTCTCCGGGAAGGGGTCCGGCTCAATGAGATCGGACTCATAGACGATCTCCGCTGTGCCATCGGCCTGCCATTCACCAATCCGGAGCTTGCTCCAGATATGCTGATTGTCCTCATGTACCCGGATATAGCCCTCGGGCATATCTTCCAGCTCGAGGTTTTTCGCGGCCTCACGGACCTTGTCCACATCGAAGGACCCGGCTCTCTCCACTGACCGCTTCCAGATCCAGGGGCCGAGGTAGGCGGCCTGTGTTACATCACCGATCACGCTGTCCTCGCCATGCATCTCCTTGAATGCCTCGACGAATTCCTCGTTGTAAGGATTATCGATGCTCTGGAAATACTTCATCGCGGAGTAGTGGCCTTCCATGTTCGCCGCCCCAATCGCCTTGACCTCATCCTCCGTGACCGAGTTGGTCAGAATGGTCTGGTTCTCGGCGTTGATTCCCGCATTGTTGAGCTGTGACCAGAAAGAGACGTTGCTGTCGCCGGCGATGATGCTGTAGACCACATCCGGCTTGCGCAGCCGAATCTGGTTGATTGCCGAGCGGAAATTGGTATGGCCGAGCGGGAAATACTGCTCAGAGACCACCTCGGCACCCAACACATTCTCAATATGATGCCGGGCGATGGCATGTGAAGTCCGTGGCCAGATGTAATCCGAGCCGATCAGATAGTAGGTCTCCGGGCTTTCCTTCTCGTGTACCCAGTTCAGGCCGGCAATGATCTGCTGAGTGGCCTCCTGTCCCTGGTAGAAGACATTCGGGGATGCTTCGAAGCCTTCATAGAAAGTCGGGTAGTACAGTAGCCCGTTCTGCTGTTCAAATACCGGTAGGACCGCCTTGCGAGAGGCCGAAGTCCAGCACCCGAACACCGCCGCGACGTCTTCGCTCTCCAGCAAACTCGAAGCGCGCTCGGCGAAGGTTGGCCAGTCACTCGCTCCGTCCTCGACAACGGCTTCGATCTGACGCCCGAGAACACCGCCGGACTCGTTGATCTGCTCGATGGCGAGCTGCTCAGCCTCCACCGAGCCGGTCTCACTGATCGCCATCGTGCCGGTGAGTGAGTGCAGGATCCCGACTCTGACCGTGTCATCCGTCACGGCCAGTCCGGTCGTATTGACCTCCGATGTCGGATACTCCTCGTTGGCGGATGCCATGGAGTTCCCCAGAACGCCTGCCGACAGCAGAAGCGCCGCCAAGGCTCGGGACTTTCCAATCGTGTGCATAACATGCTCCTCGCAGGTTTGAAGTGGTGCACTGCGGAATAGAGCAAGAGCCGTGCCAGTGTCCGGAAAGTCGCATGAAGCAGCGACAGCTGCCGCCCAAGCCGACAACTGCAGATGACAAAGCAGACAATGTCAGGCGGCCGCACCCGACAATCTGACAATGTCAGGTCGATGATGCCCATGACTTCGGAGGCAAGCACATGGGATATGGGGTTCGGCGCGAGAGGATTGTCTGGCATGCATCCTGCAAACGGGTGAGGCGCAGTAACAATTCATCCGCAAGAGGAGCAGACAGATGGTTGCAAAGAGAATCCCGGTGGACCTCTCTAAAGCGCCCGAAGAACAGGACACGATTCATAACCGTTGGCATCCTGACATCCCGATGATCGAGATGGTGGAGCCCGGCGATGAGGTCATGCTCGAGTGTATGGACTGGACCGGTGGGCAGATCGAGAATAATGATTCGGCCGCTGACGTGCGCGATGTCGATCTCACCAAGGTCCATTACCTGACTGGCCCGATCGGCGTTAAAGGTGCCGAGCCCGGGGACTTGCTGGTGGTTGACATTCTCGATATCGGCGCCTTTGAGGAAGAGCAGTGGGGTTTCAACGGCATGTTCGCCTACGAGAATGGCGGCGGCTTCCTGACTGATCTTTACCCGGAAGCACGTAAGTCGATCTGGGACTTCCACGGCATTAATGCTTCATCCCGTCATGTCCCAGGTGTGAGCTTCGCCGGCATCATGCACCCTGGGTTGATCGGATGTCTGCCTTCGCGGGAACTGCTCTCGGAGTGGAACAAGCGCGAGCAGGCGCTTATCGATACGGATCCCGACCGGACTCCACCGCTTGCGGCGCCGCCATACGCCGATACCGCCCATATGGGACGAATGAAATCGGACGCGGCCCGCGAGGCTGCGACCGAAGCCGCGCGAACGGTCCCGCCACGGGAGCATGGCGGCAATTGCGACATCAAGGATCTCACCAAGGGTTCCCGGGTCTTCTTCCCGGTTTATGTTCCTGAAGCGGGTCTCTCCATGGGCGATCTGCATTTCTCCCAGGGCGATGGTGAGATCACCTTCTGTGGCGCTATCGAGATGGCCGGCTGGATCAAGATTCGCGTCAACCTGATCAAGGATGGCGTGAAGAAGTATGCGGTGCGGAATCCCATCTTCCAGCCGAGCGCTCTGCAGCCGGACTATAAGCAGCACCTCATCTTCGAAGGAATCTCGGTGACGGACTCCGGCGAGCAGCGTTATCTGGATGCGCATCTGGCCTACCGCCAGGCCTGTGTGAACGCCATTGAGTATCTCAAGCAGTTCGGATACACCGGCGCCCAGGCCTATGCGATTCTTGGCACGGCGCCTGTACAGGGGCATATCAGCGGCATTGTGGATATTCCCAATGCCTGTGCCACGCTGTTCCTGCCGACGGAAATCTTCGACTTCGATATCAACCCCAGCACAGAGGGGCCGAAGATGATGGTCTCGGCCGACGAGATTCCCACGGCGATCTGGGACAAGTGAGGGCCGCGGGGTCGGCTGCATTGCCGATCCCGCATCCCGGTCGTCATGATCAATACGGGAGAATTATGTGATGCCCCTCTACACCTACCGATGCAGCAACTGCGGTCCGTTCGACGCCCTCGTTGCCCTTGCCGATGCCGATAGGGCGCAGTTTTGCGAGGACTGTGGCGAGCTGGGTGAAAGGATCATTACGCCGGCGCGCCTGTCAGTGCTCTCGGAGGGCCGGCGACGCGCGCATGAGGTCAACGAGAAAAGTCGACATGCTCCCTCATGCCGCTGCTGCTCCGGGCCCAAAAAACAGCGTGAGGCAACCACTCAGCCGCGCAGCCAGGGTGGCAAACGTCCCTGGATGCTTGGCCACTGACTGTGATGAACGAGCCACTGAGTACACCGAGTATCCGCGAGGAGCTCGTCACCATCATCGAGATGTCGAAGTTGTTGGAAAAGCCCCTGGATCCGGGGCATACGATCCAGGGTATTCTCCGGCTCCTCTCCCAGCTCTGCGGTCTCAACTGCGGCCGTGTATCACTTCCCAACGAGGTCACCGGCGTCGTGGAGGTCAAATACCACTACGGCCTTTGGGGGGAGGATGTCACTCGTGGCCGCTACGATGTCGGTGCCAACGAGGGAGTGACTGGCCGTGTCATGCGCACGGGCGTGACCGGTCTGGTACCCGATGTCAGCGACGATCCCGTATTCGTGCAGCGGATTGCCGAGAAGGCTGGCGTAGCAAGCGATGCCAGGCTGGCGTTTATTGCGGTACCCATCATGGAATCGGGCACACCCATTGGCGTGCTGTCCGCGCAGCGCGAGGCCTCCCAGGACCGTTCATTCAATTTTGATATCAGTCTGTTGCGCGTAGCCAGCGCGATGATCGGACAGGTCCTTCGTATCGATTCCTTCGTCGCCGAGCAGACACACAATCTGCGGCAGGAAAACCAATCCCTCAAAAATACGCTCACCGCCGGCGAAATGGTGAATAACAGCGTCGCCCACGGCATTATCGGAACCAGTCCGGCGCTTTTCGAGGCGGTTAAGCAGGCTAACCAAGTAGCGGACACCGACGCGCCGGTCCTGCTGAAGGGGGAATCGGGTACCGGCAAGGAAAAGTTCGCCCGCATGATTCACCAGCAGAGCAGCCGTCGGGAGCAGCCATTCATTTCCATCAACTGTTCGGCGGTACCGATGGAGCTGCAGGAGGCTGAACTGTTCGGCTACCGCAAAGGCAGCTTCTCCGGGGCCACGGCCTCAAAAGCCGGCAAGGTTCAGCTCGCGGATGGCGGGACACTTTTTCTGGATGAGATCGGCGACATGCCGTTGACGCTCCAGGCCAAGCTGCTTCGTACCATTCAGGAGAAGAGGGTGGATCCAATCGGTGCCACCGAGAGTGAGAGCGTGGATTTCCGGCTGATTTGCGCCACCCACGCGCCTTTGGCCGAGATGGTCAACCAAGGGGCGTTCCGGCTGGATCTGTTCTACCGGATTAATGTGGTGCCCATTGAGCTTCCGGTGCTTCGTAACCGTGATGGCGATATTCGCCGGATCGCGTTACATCACCTCAATGAGCTCAACCATGCCTATGACCGTAATGCAGTGCTCTCGCACGATGCGCTTGCCCTGCTTGAGGAATATGCATGGCCCGGCAACGTCCGGCAGCTGGTCAATGTTCTGGAGCGGGCAACGGTTATGACCGCGTCGGGTACGATTGACGCTGGGCTTATACGCTACATCCTCGGCAACGAATCCGCCGTTCAGGTGCCCGGTGCGGTTGCCGCGGACGAGAAAGACGGATGGTCGGCATCCGATCTCTCTCAGATTGGGGAGCAGGTCGCTGCCACCAGGGCTGATTCAGGTATTCGGCGGTATGAATGGGTGCGTCAGGAGGAGGCCCGTGCCATCCGAGACGCCCTCGCACAGACCAGCGGGAATCGGACTAAGGCTGCCGAGATGCTCAACTTAACCGTAAGGCAACTCCGATACAGGATAAGCAAACTCGATCTTGACAAGCGAGCAGCTGGATAACGCGGGAGGGAGTGGGGGAGAGGGTCATGGATAGGGAGATCATCAGCCGGGCACTGCAGGGGCATGGCGGGGCGTTATCCCTGCATCTGCTGGACGTCGTTGACAGCACCAACCGCTGGCTATTGGACCGACCGGATCAGACTTATAGTCTGGTTATCGCGCGGCGGCAGACCGCGGGCGTAGGCCGATTGGGCCGAACCTGGGAATCGCCGCCTGGTGGGCTTTACATGAGTCTGGCCTGGACATACGCCGACACCATGACCGCCCCCGGCGCGCTCTCGCTGAGTGTGGCGGTAGGGCTCGCCGAATTGATCACCTCCATGGGAGCGGCCGACATTCAGGTAAAATGGCCCAATGACCTTGTGGATGGTTCGGGCAACAAACTTGGTGGGATTCTCGGTGCGTTTGAGCCACGATCGCGGGGGTGCAGGGTGGTGATGGGCGTCGGCATTAACGTAGAGGCGGCGTCGGTTGGCATGTTGGAGGCCGGCAGGACACCCGTTGGCCTTGAAGATATCGGCATCCCCAACGTTGACGAGCAGCTGGTCGGTCGCCTTGCCAATACAGTCATTCACGCATGCGCAACGTTCGACGGTCATCTTTGCGACGACTTCGACGCCCGTTGGGCCGCGCGCGATTGGCTCTATCGGCGAATGGTGCGCGTAGAGACGCCAGCAGGAATGCTGGAGGGCCGTGCGATGGGTCTGGATGCAACCGGGGCATTGCTTGTTTGCAGTCATGGGGATACCACCGCTATCCGGGGTGGCGAAGTCCGAGTCTATTCCGAACGGGTAGCAGAATGAACGACCGCAATCGCAGTAAGCTGAGTGTGAGCAGGTCATCGCCGGCGCTTGAGAAAATCACCGGGCTCCTTCCCAGCGACATTGACGGGAAACGCCTCTACCGTGAGCACCTGCTACGCAAGTATCGATCATGACCGATCTGCTCATTGACGTCGGCAACAGCCGAACCAAATGGATCCTGGCGGAGGATGGTCATGTCCGCGGTGCGGCCCGCGCCGTGGGGCATGACGATCTCGTACCGCTATATGACGAATGGGCCGCGCTCCGGGCGGCGCCGCAGCGCGTCCGCGGGGTGAGCGTCGGGGGCGGCGAGGCGGTGGCCGCCATCGACCAGTGGATCACCGATCATTGGGGGCTTGCGCCGCAGTGGTTGCAGACCCCGGCCCTTGGCGGCGGTATTCGGGTGGCTTACGCCGATCCGGGGCAGCTCGGTACGGATCGTTGGCTCGCGATGGTGGGTGCGCGGGCCGCTGATTACCTCCCCGCCTGTATCGTCGACTGCGGCAGCGCCATCACCCTGGATGTCGTGGACAGCCAGGGCCGGCATCAGGGCGGGTTGATCCTCCCCGGCCTGTCGGCGCAGCAGGCGGGTCTCGCCAGCGTCGCGCCCCGCCTCCCGACTGTGGATCTCGCTACAAAAACGCCGTTCCTCACGAACAACACCCACGACGCCCTTGCCAGCGGTTATCTCCACGGCACGGCAATGGCCCTCCAGGGCCTCATCCGGCGGGCCATGGCCGCGTCCACCGAGCGATTGACACCCCTTTTCACCGGCGGCGACGCCACCCTCATCGCCCGCTACCTCGACATGGATGTGCGCCTGCGCCCGGATCTGGTGCTCGAGGGGCTTGCGTCCATTCCCTGATTTTCAGGTCCATTTCAGTGGTGGGGCGCGTCAGCCCAGTATACTATTACGAAGGTTCGAGTATTGCAGAATGATGGCATACGCCGTTCTCTGGTTCGGTAGTCAGGACAGGAGCTGGAACGATGTCTGGTGAAGAACGTATGCGTTTCGATATCGCTGGCGGCGAAGTGACCGCCGCGTACGAATTCGACGACGGCCGCTGGGAGCGGGAATACCCTGACGTGGGTGAGCGTTGGGTGGTCGAAGGGAATTCCGTCGTGGAGATCGAGCAGGAGTACGGTCGCGAGGAACGGACTACCTACACCGATCCGGATGGCGATGGTATCTACCTGGGTGTCGATGACGACGGCTCCTACGACGATAGCGACGCCTCGGCTTATGACGACACCGATGCGTCGGGTGCCGATGATACTGACGCCTCGGGGATCGACGACACCGATGCGTCGGGTGCCGACGATACCGATGCCACGGGGCTCGATGATGATGACGACGGCGGTGTCGGCAACAGCGACAGCCGCGATGATGTGATGCGATTCGATATCGTCAACGGCGAGGTCGTCTCGGCTGAAGAATACGAAAATGGCGCCTGGGTGCCTGACGTTCAGGAGCCCGACGAACGCTGGGTCGTCGAGGGCAATGACGTCGTCGAAGTCGAGCAGGAAGGCAACGGCCTGGTGGAGCGCACCGTATTCAGCGATGCCGACGGCGATGGCGTCTATCGCGTCAGCTCGATAAGCACAACCAGTGGCGACGGCACCGCGTCGACCTCCACTGATGACGATTCCACGCTCGAACCGGCCTCCATGACCAGCACGGTCAGCTCCAGCGTGATGGATGACTCGCTGCGCTACGAAGCGGAGACCGCCCAGGCCTATCGCCTCTATGAGGCGGCCTTCAATCGGACGCCGGATGCCGAGGGGCTCCGCTACTGGGCTGATGAGCTCGAAACTGACATGTCGCTTGAAGATGTGGCGAACGCCTTCGTCGAAAGCCCCGAGTTCGAGACCCGTTACGGCGCCAACATCAGTGACGAGGAGTTCGTCACGCGGCTTTACGAGAATGTGCTTGACCGCGCACCGGACGCCGGTGGAAAGGCTTACTGGCTTGGCGAGCTCGAAGGCGAACTCGACCGAGACGACGTGCTGGTGTCGTTCTCCGAATCGCCGGAGAACCAGCAGAACCTGGCCGGTGTGGTCAATCCGGGCGATCTGCTCGACGACATCCTCGTCTATCGCGTCAGCTCGATAAGCACAACCAGTGGCGACGGCACCGCGTCGACCTCCACTGATGACGATTCCACGCTCGAACCGGCCTCCATGACCAGCACGGTCAGCTCCAGCGTGATGGATGACTCGCTGCGCTACGAAGCGGAGACCGCCCAGGCCTATCGCCTCTATGAGGCGGCCTTCAATCGGACGCCGGATGCCGAGGGGCTCCGCTACTGGGCTGATGAGCTCGAAACTGACATGTCGCTTGAAGATGTGGCGAACGCCTTCGTCGAAAGCCCCGAGTTCGAGACCCGTTACGGCGCCAACATCAGTGACGAGGAGTTCGTCACGCGGCTTTACGAGAATGTGCTTGACCGCGCACCGGACGCCGGTGGAAAGGCTTACTGGCTTGGCGAGCTCGAAGGCGAACTCGACCGAGACGACGTGCTGGTGTCGTTCTCCGAATCGCCGGAGAACCAGCAGAACCTGGCCGGTGTGGTCAATCCGGGCGATCTGCTCGACGACATCCTCGTCTAACGCCGAGGGTTCAGTGCCATACGTTGCCCGCCGCGCCCGCGGCGGGTAACCTTCCCTCCGTATCGAGAAAAGCTGGCGTAGCTCAGTTGGTAGAGCAGCTGATTTGTAATCAGCCGGTCGGGGGTTCGAATCCTCTCGCCAGCTCCAATTCCTTCTTCCCTGAATTGACCATCGTCAATTTTCACCTCCCTGTAACCCCTCCAATGTGGAAAACCACAATTAATCTGCATACTTCGCGCGCCTACACTCTGCGCCGCAGAGGCCGAGCACCGACGGAGTAGAGATGTCCCTCACCATTGGATCCATGATGGCGCTGTCCTTCGTGGTATCGCTCATCGCACTGGCTTTCCTCATCTGGGCAGTCGCCTCCCGACAGTTCCGCATGAACCAGGAGGATGCCGAGCTCATCTTCCCCGGCGGCGAGGGCGGCGATCACCAGCCCGACGACCCCACCAGCTTCGGCTTCCAGGAGAAGGCCGAGCCCGGAGAGGGCACTGACACCCGCCATCGGAAGCTCATCTTCGCGTTGATCGGTTTCGGGACCTTCTGGTTGGTGTTCGGCTCGATGTTCGGCGTCATCGCCTCGCTCAAGTTCAACATCCCCGACTGGCTGTCCGGCTCCGCGCCGTTGACCTTCGGCCGCGTGCGCACGGTTCATCTGAACACCGTGATCTATGGCTGGCTGTCGCTCACCGGTATCGGTGTGGCCATGTTCCTGATCCCGCGGATCTTCAAGACTCACCTTCGCGGCGTGAACTTCGCCTGGGTGGGTCTGGTGCTCTGGAATATCGGCGTCGCCGCCGGTGCCTGGGCCATCGCCACCGGTTGGACCGATGGCATGGAATGGCTCGAGATCCCGCGCCCGATCGACATCATCCTGGCCGCCGGTGGCGCCTGCTTCGCGATTCCGCTGGTGATGACGGCGCTCAAGCGCAACGTCCACCATATCTATGTCACCGGCTGGTACTACCTGGCGGCGCTGGTCTGGTTCCCGGTGCTGTTCGTGCTGGGCAACCTGCCGATGCACTCGGGTGTGCAGCAGGCCACGGTCAACTGGTGGTTCGCGCACAACGTGCTGGGGCTCTGGCTGACGCCCATCGGTGTCGGCGCGGCCTATTACATCCTGCCCAAGATCATCGGCAAGCCCATCTACTCCTATCGCCTGTCGCTGCTCGGGTTCTGGGCGCTGGCGCTTTTCTACAGCCAGGTGGGCATGCATCACCTCATCGGCGGGCCGGTCCCTACCTGGGTGGTGACGCTCTCGGTGGTGCAGTCGGTGATGATGTTCGTCCCGGTGATCGCCGTGGCGGTCAACCAGCACGTGCTCTGGGCGACCAATTTGTGGGCGTTCAAACAGTCACTGCCGCTGCGTTTCGTCGCCTTCGGTGCGGTGATGTACACGCTCGCCTCCTTCCAGGGCTCGCTGGAGGCGGTGCGCGCGGTCAACACCGTCACGCACTTCACGCACTACACCGTCGGCCACGCCCATCTGGGCGCCTATGCCTTCGTCTCGCTGGTGCTCTTCGGCACGGTCTACTACCTCATGCCCATCCTCACCGGCCGGCTCTGGCCCGCGCCACGGCTCATCAGCCTGCACTTCTGGCTGGTGGCCATCGGCTTTGGCATCTACTTCGTCTCGCTGACCATCGGCGGCTGGCTGCAGGGCCTGGCCATGCTGGACGCGAGCCGCGACTGGCTCGAGTCCATGCAGCTCACCCAGCCCTATCTACAGGGCCGCACGCTGGGCGGGACGCTGATGACCATTGGCCACATCATTTTCGCGATCAACCTGGTCTCACTGCTGTTCGCCTCGCGTCGCGAGGAAACCCCCGCAGCGACCGGTGCGCCGGCGACCACCGCCGGCTGAAGGACTGAACGATGAACAAGATCTTCCCGCTTGCCGTCATCGCCTTCGCGATCCTCGCCTTCGCCACGCTCATGCTGGTGATCCTGCCGGCGGCGCAGATCCGCACCGTGGCGCCGGCCGAGGGGCTCGAGCCCTACACGCCGGCCGAGGCGCGGGGCCGCCAGCATTACGTGGATTTGGGCTGCTACTACTGCCACTCGCAGCAGCCGCGCAGCCCGGAACAGGCCCCCGACCTGCAGCGTGGCTGGGGCCGGCCGACGACGCCCTCGGACTACGTCTACGACAACCCGCATCTGCTCGGCACCATGCGCACCGGCCCCGACCTGATGAACGTCGGGGTCCGCATGCCCAGCCAGGGCTGGCACCTCACGCATCTCTATCAGCCGCGGGCCATCGAGCCGACCAGCATCATGCCGGCCTATCCCTTCCTCTTCGAGGTCAAGCAGAACCCCGATGAAGATGACGTGATCGTGCCGGTGCCGGCGGAGTACGCGCCCGAAAACGGCGCCAGGGTCGTGGCCAAGCAGAGCGCGCTGGATCTGACCGATTACCTGCTCTCCCTCGACCGCAACTACTCGGCGAAGGACTGGGAGCTGCGCGATCTGGGCTATGACCGCGAGGAGGCACGCTGATGAGCCAGCACAATGATCAGCAGCCCGAGCCGCAACGCACCCCGCTCGAGGAGAGCGGCTTCGAGCCCTATGAGGTCAATCGCCCCATCCCGATTCTGGTGCTGGCCGTGACCGTGGCGTTGATCGCCTGGGGCGTCTACACCCTGTGGGCCGACTCCGGCCCGTCCACCGAGGCGGCCGCCGAGGCCGAGGCACCGATCGCCGGCATCGACACGGCGCCGACGATCGCCGACAACGCGAGCTCGCTTGTCTCGGCCGGCGCCACGATCTTCGCCGCCAACTGCGCCACCTGCCACCAGGCGAATGGCTCGGGCATCAGCGAGGCGGTGCCGCCGCTGGTCGACTCCCGCTACGTGACCGGATCCGCCGACACCCCCGTGCAGATCCTGCTCCACGGCATCAAGGGACGCATCGAGGTGGCCGGCAATCAGTACGACGGCCGCATGCCGCGGTTTGGCGAGACATTGACCGATTCGGAGATCGCCGCTGTCGTCAGCTACATCCGCCAGCAGTGGGGCAACAGTGCCGCCTTTGTCGAGCCCGCGTTCGTCGCCGAGCAGCGGGCGCGCTTCGTCGCCGACCGCGGGCCCTGGAACGGCGGCGCCGAGCTCGAGCAGGTGACCGGCGTGCCGGCCCGCCTCGCCCGCGCCACCGATACGGAGGCATCCCAGTGATGACCAAACGCCACGCCATCCGTCTGACTCCGCTCATGCTGCTCTCGCTGGCCTGGCCGGTGGCCGCACAGAAGGTCGACGAGGACCTGCCCGACGAGAGCTACGCCGCCGAGATCTACTCGGTGGAGGCCGAGAACGTCGACCCGGCCGCCTACGCCACGCTGGCCCGGGAGGGCGAGGGCGATGTCTGGTCCTGCGCCAGCTGCCACGGCGCCAAGGGCCAGGGCAACGGCAATATCCCGCGCCTTGCCGGCCTGTCCACCGGGTATATCGCCAAGCAGCTGCACGCCTACGCCGAGGGCGTTCGCATCAACCACAACATGCAGTACGTCGCCGGCAAGCTGACCGACGATGAAATGCTGGGTCTTGCCCGCTACTACGCCGAGATGGAGGCGCCGAGCACCGCGGGCCCGGAACTGGGTGGTGATCTCGACCGCGGCCAGGAGCTGATGATCCACGGCGACTGGGATATCAACGTCCCGGCCTGCTACAGCTGCCACGGCTCGTCGGCCTGGGGTGTCGAGCAGGCCTTCCCGAGCCTCGCCGCACAGCAGCCGGCCTATACCTATGGCCAGCTCGCCGCCTGGACCGATGGCCGGCGCAATAATTCTCCCCTCCAGCTGATGCAGGGCATCGCCCATGCCCTGTCGGATGCGGACCGGCGCGCGGTGGCGGACTACCTCGCCACGCTGCCAGCGCCCCCCGCCGAGGAGCCAACGCAATGAGTCATTCCGATCAGGATCCGAACACGAGCCGCGACCCGGGACGGACCACGCCCCGGCGCATCATCATCGCCTCGGTGGTCGCCGCGGTGCTGGTGGCCGTCGGCGCGGGCATCTACTCCGCGGGCATCTTCAATCCCATCGCCCAGTCGCCGGACCGCGAGGCCGACCGCGGCGAGCGGATCGCCGAGCAGGACACCGAGCGCCGCCAGGCCTGGCTGGCCGAGCGCAAGGAATATACCGCCGATCCCAAGGCCACGCCGCCGAGCCTGCCGGTGGCCGAGACCGGCTACTTCATCCCCAACGATGTGGCGGACGCGCCGGATAACCCGTTCGGTGACAGCGTGCGGCGCGGTTACGAGATCTTCACCAATACCCAGACCAACGCTTCGCAGCATGTCGGCAACGGCATGAACTGCGCCAACTGCCATCTGGGCGCGGGCACGGTGCCCGGCTCGGCGCCGATGTGGGCCGCCGCGGTGGAATACCCCGCCTATCGGGGCAAGAACAAGATCATCAACACCATGGAAGACCGCATCCATGGCTGCTTCACCTACTCGATGAACGCCCAGAACTCACCCTCCGGCAACCCGCCGCCGCGGGATGGCGACATCTACAAGGATCTGCAGAGCTTCTTTTTCTACATGGCCGAGGGCGCGCCGCTGGAGGGCAATCTGCCGGGTCGCGGCTACACCGTGCCGCCGGAGCCCGAGGATGGCTACAGCATCACCCGGGGCGAGACCGTGTTCGAGAACAACTGCGCGGTCTGCCACGGCACCGATGGCGAGGGGCGGCGCGATCCCAACGGCCGCTGGATCTTCCCCGCCCTGTGGGGGGATGACTCCTACAACTGGGGCGCGGGCATGCACCGCGTCAACACCGCCGCCGGCTTCATCAAGCACAACATGCCGCTCGGCCAGGGCGGTTCGCTCACCGACCAGCAGGCCTGGGACGTGGCCGCCTACATCAACAGCTGGGAGCGCCCGGCCGATCCGCGCCAGACCCGCGACGGGCTGACCGTGGCGGAGACCGATAAGCGGTTCCACGAGCACACGCCCAATTTCTACGGCGATGAGGTCCGCGGCGATCTGCTTGGTGATGGCATCCCGGGCGAGCCCACGGCGCAGCAGCCGCCGTCCATCGGCGCGCCGCGGCACAGCGAGCAGGCGAGCCGCTAGCGCCCGGCGATGAGCGCCACAGCGGCAAGCACACTGTCCCGCGGAGAACTGGCCGCGCTGGCACCCGCCGGCCGCGGCCTTTTCTCCATTGAGGGAATGTGGTGCCCGAGCTGTGCCGCCGCCACGGAGCGCATCATCGCCCGGGCCCCCGGCGTGACCCGGGCGCGGGTGAGTTTCGCCACCGGCTCGGCGCTGGTGGACTGGGACCCCGACCGGGTCGACCTGCCGGCGCTGCTGCGCGCGGTGGAGCGCCTGGGCTACGCCATCGGCCCGCCCCGGGCCCCGGAGGACACCGTCGCCGGCATCGATGCCGAGATCAATCGCCTCGGCCTGCGCCTGGCGGTGGCGGTGTTCTTTGGCATGTGGGTGATGGTGCTCGCCATCATGCGCTACCTCGAGCCGGTCGCCCTCGGCGATACGACCGTGGGCCATACGCTCTCCATCCTAGCCATGTGCCTGGTGACGCCGGTGATGGGCTTCTCCGCGGCGCCCTTCTTCGTCGCCGGCTGGCGGACCCTGCGCGCCGGCATCCCGGGCATGGACGCGCTGGTGAGTATCGGGGTGGTGGGCGCGGCGCTGCTCTCGGTCGCCGAACTCGCCCGGGGCGGCGCGCATATCTACGCCGATACCATGGTCATGCTCATCGTCCTGCTCTCCATCGGCCGGCTGGTGGAGATGCGCACCGTCCGCCGGGCGGCCAGCGCCATCGGGGCGCTGGAGCGGGAGGTGCCCGAACGGGCCTTCCCGGTGGATGCCGACGGCGCCGTGGATGCCGCCGAGGTGGCGGTGGGCACCGACATCCGCGTGGCCGCCGGCGCCCGCGTACCGCTGGATGGCGTGGTGGTGGACGGCGCCACCCGTGTGGACGCGAGCCTGCTCACCGGCGAGTCGACCCCGGTGGGCGTCGCCCGCGACGAGGCCATGCACGCCGGGACCATCAATCTCGACGCGCCGGTGACGGTGCGGGTCACCGCCGCGGTGGGGGATCGACGCATCGACCGCATCCTCGGGCGCATGGTGGAGATGCAGGGCAATCGCAGCGAGATCACCCGCCTCGCCGATCGGCTGGCACGGCTGCTGGTGCCCGGCGCGCTGATCCTCGCGGCGCTGGTGGCCGTCGGCGGCACCGCGCTGGGGCTGGGCGCCGACGAGGCCCTGCTGCGCGCCCTCTCGGTGGTGGTCATCGCCTGTCCCTGTGCGCTCAGCATCGCCGTGCCGGTGACGTTCCTGAGTTTCGCCGAACGCGCCATGGGCCGGGGGGTGCTCTTTCGCAGTCCCGCCACCATGGAGCGGGCCGGCCAGCTCAAGCACCTGCTCATCGACAAGACCGGCACGCTCACCCGCGGCGAGCCCACGGTGATCGGCCTGCGTCTGGCCGACGGCGTGGACGAGGCCGAACTGCGGCGTCTCGCCGCCCTGGCCGAGGCCGGCGTGGACCATCCCGTGGCCCGCGCCCTGCAGGATCCCGCCCTGATGCCGGACAGCGGCATCCATCGGCGCCGCGAGGGCCGTGGCGTGATCATGACCCTGCCGGGGGGTGAGGCCATTCGGGTGGGCGCCCGGCGCTGGCTGGTTGAGGCGGATATCGTCGTGCCGGCGGAAGCCCCGGCTGGACCGGCTGATCCGGCCGAGCTACAGGCCGACGCCGCCACGCGCATTCATCTTGCCCGCGACGGGCAGTGGCTGGGGAGTTTCGCGCTGGGCGACCCGCTGCGTCCGGCCGCGCCCGAGACGGTGCGGCGCCTCGTCCGCGAGGGGTTCGCGCTGCAGATGGTCACCGGCGATGGCCCGGCACCCGCCCAGCGGGTGGCCGCCGAGGTGGGGCTGGCGGCGGAGGCCGTTCACGCCGGATGCAGCCCCGAGGACAAGGCCGACCGCGTGCTGGCCGCCCAGGCGCACCAGCCGACGGCGTTTATTGGCGATGGCATCAACGACAGTGTGGCCATGGCCGCGGCGGATGTGGGCGTCGCCATCGATGGCGCGAGCCATGCCGCCACCAGCAGCGCCGGGCTGGTGGTGGCCCGGGGCGGTCTGCCGGCGCTCGCCAACGCGCTTGGCCTCGCCCGCGCCGCCCGGCGTCGGATGCTCCAGAACCTGGGGCTGGCCGTGGTCTACAACGGCTCCGCCATTCCGCTCGCCGTGGCCGGCGTCATTCCGCCCTCGGCGGCGGCGCTCGCCATGCTCGCCAGCTCACTGAGTGTCATGGCCAACGCGGCAAGGCCGGCTTAGACAAGGCCTAAGCCCTCACGGCCCCGCGTCGGGTACAATCCAGTTCCAAAGCATGAACGAACCCCCTGCACCGACAGCATCATTCATAGTATGTTGTCGGGTTACGAAAAGGGCGCCGGCGCACAGAGAGGCCAATTCATGAAGGACGCATCCCGGCAGGATCAGCCGGAGATCAAACGCATCCTGCAGTCCGCGAAATCCGGTTTCGTGGCGGTGGGCGTGTTCAGCCTGTTCATCAACCTGCTGATGCTGGTCCAGCCGTTCTACATGCTGCAGGTCTTCGACCGCGTCCTGCGCTCGCGCAGCACCGAGACGCTGCTCTTCCTGAGCCTGGTGGTGCTGGGGCTTTTCATCCTCATGGGCATCCTCCAGTTCATCCGCTCGCGCATCCTGGTGCGGGTGGGCGTGGCCCTGGACGAGCGCCTCGGCGGCCGGCTCTTCGATGCCATGTTCCGCAACTCGCTGCGCCAGCGCGGCGGCGGCAGCCCCCAGGCCATCGACGATCTCTCCAACGTCCGCCAGTTCCTGACCGGGCCGGGCATCCTCGCGCTCTTCGATGCCCCCTGGATGCCGGTCTATCTGGGCGTGATGTTCCTGTTCAACACCTGGCTCGGCATCTACGGCGTCGCCTGTACCCTGATCATCGGCGCGCTCACCTGGGCCAACGAGGTCTTCACCCGCGCGCCGCTCGCCAAGGCCAACGAGGCCAACCGCAACGCCCGGCGCTTCGCCGGCGACAACCTGCGCAACGCCGAGGTGATCCACGCCATGGGCATGGAGACCGCGGTCCGCGACCGCTGGCTGGCCCGCCAGGCCCGCACCATCAACGGCCAGGCCTTCGCCAGTGACCGTGCCGGCGTGTTCAGCAACGCCAGCCGTGTGTTCCGCTTCATGGCCCAGGCCTTCGCCTACGGCATCGGCGCGCTGCTGGTGCTGCAGGGGCAGATGAGCGGCGGCATGATCATCGCCTGTGCCATTCTCATCGGCCGTGCGCTGGCGCCGCTGGATCAGATCACCGGCGCCTGGCGCCAGATCCAGCAGGCCCGCGAGAGCTATGACCGCCTCACCAAGCTCTTCGACGGCTTCCCGGAGCAGCCCCGGCACACCTCGCTGCCGGCGCCCCAGGGCAGGCTCCAGCTCACCAACGTGCTGGCCGCCCCGCCGGGGACGCGGAACCCGGTGCTGCGCGGCGTCGCCTTCAACGTCGAGCCCGGCGAGGGCCTTGGCGTGATCGGCCCCAGCGCCGCGGGCAAGTCCTCGCTGGTGCGGGTCATCCTGGGTATCTGGCCGCTGCTGAACGGCTCGGTGCGCCTGGATGGCGCCGATGTCGATCAGTACAACCGCGACGAGATCGGTCCCTATATCGGCTATCTGCCCCAGGACATCGAGCTCTTCGAGGGCACGGTTTCTCAGAACATCGCCCGATTCGGCGAGGCGGATGATGAGTCTATCGTGGCGGCTGCCAAGTTGGCCGGGGCCCACGAGATGATCCTGCAGCTGCCGGATGGCTACGACACGGCGGTCGGCGTGGGGGGCAATACGCTCTCCGCCGGCCAGCGTCAGCGCGTGGGGCTGGCCCGGGCGCTCTTTGGCACGCCGCGTCTGGTGATTCTCGACGAGCCCAACTCCAACCTGGATGACGCCGGCGAACAGGCCCTGACCGGCGCGGTCCAGCGACTGAAGGCCCAGGGCGTGACGGTGCTGGTGGTCACCCACCGCCGCAGCATCCTCGCCCAGATGGACAAGCTCCTGGTCCTCCAGCAGGGCCAGGTCGCCGCCTTCGGCGCACGCGACGAGGTGCTCTCGCGCCTGCAGTCCAACACCGCCCAGCCGCTGCGCGTGGCCGGCGGCCAGCAGAACAAGGGAGCGCCGCAATGAAGTCGCTCAAGGAACGCTCTGGCGGACAGAGCGCGGATGGCGAGCTCATCCCAGCACAGACCGACCCGCGCCAGCAGGCCGCCCAGGCCGATGGCGTGCCGGTGGCCTCGGGCAATTACCGCCGCTACACCCTGATCGGCACGCTGGTGCTGGTGCTTGGCTTAGGCGGTTTTCTGGTCTGGGCGGCCACCGCGCCGCTCGCCAGTGCGGTGATCTCCAACGGCCAGGTGGTCATCGAGGGTTATCGCAAGACGCTGCAGCACCTCGAGGGCGGCATCATCGAGCAGATCAACGTCGAAGAGGGCCAGACGGTTGAAAAGGGTGAGGTGCTGGTCACGTTTGACGGCACCCAGGCCCGCTCGGACCTGGCCGTGGTGGAGAGCCGCCTGCTCACCGCACTCGGCCAGCGCGCGCGGCTGCGGGCTGAGCGGGATGGCGAGTCGCGCTGCGACTTCCCCGAGGCCCTGACCGAGGCGGAGGACAGCGCCAAGGCCGCCGAGATCATGGCCAACCAGCGCGCCATCTTCACCGCCCGGCAGCGGGCCCTGGAGACGGATCTCAGCCTCCGCGCCCAGCGCATCGACGAGTTCGAGGAACAGATCCGCGGGCTGCAGTCGCGGCTCACCGCGGTGGAGTCGCAGATCGCCTCGTTCACCGAGGAGGTGGACGAGTGGTCGGGGCTGGTGGAAGACCAGCTCGCCGACAAGCAGTCGCTGCGCGATGCCCGCCGGCGGCTGGATGAATACCGCGGCGAGCGCGGCCGGCTGATATCGGATATCGCCGGCATCCGCGCCCAGATCGCCACCACGCGCATGGAGCGCAGCCTCCGCCAGGAGGAATACGACCAGGAAGTGGCCACCCGCCTGGGCGAGGTCCAGGAGCGCATCCTCGATGCCCGAGCCCGCATCAGCGCCCTGCGTGACAAGCTCTCGCGCACCGTGGTGACGGCTCCCATCAACGGCTCGGTGGTGGGCCTCAAGGTGCACACCGTGGGCGGCGTGGTGAGCCCCGGCGAGGCGCTCATGGACATCGTCCCGCAGCAGCGCCGGCTGCTGGTGGATGCCCGCGTGCCGCCGGACAAGATCGACGACGTGCGCGTCGGCCAGGCTACGGACCTCAGCTTCCCGGCGCTGAACACGCTTTTCATCAACAATATCCAGGGCGATGTGGTCTCGGTGTCGGCGGATGCGCTCAACGACCAGCAGAACAACGAGAGCTACTACCTGGCCCGAATCCGCGTGAACCAGGCCGGTGTCGAGGCGCTGCAGCAGGAGAACTTCCAGCTCGAGCCCGGCATGCCGGTACAGGCCTTCATCAAGACCGGCTCGCGCAGCTTCCTCGCCTATCTCGTCAAGCCCTTCAGCGAAATGGCGTCGAGGGCCTTCCGTGAGAATTGATCGCCGGGCACCGTCCGCCTCGCGCGCCGTGCTGGCCTGCCTGCTGGCACTGGGCCTCTCGGGTGCGGCGATGGGGCAGTCCGCCGATGGGGCCGAACCCGCCGAGCCGCTGGGCCTTTTCCAGGCCTACCAGTCGGCGCTGGATTACGCCCCGGTCATCGACGAGCGCCGCGCGCTGGTGGATGCCGGCGAGCAGGTGGTGGACCAGGCCAAGGCCCTGCGGCTGCCCAACATCTCGGCCGACGCCCGCTACACCGATGCCCGCTACGAGACCGGTGATGTGCGCATCAACCCGCAGACCGGTGCCCGCGAGGACGTCCTCACGACCAACCGCAAGACCAGCTACAACTACGGCATCAATCTGACCCAGCCGCTCTACGACCGGGGCGTGTCCACCGGCCTCGCGGAGGCCCGCGCCCGGCGCGAGGTGGCGGGAGCCGAGCTCAGCGCGACCCGCCAGGCGCTGGCCGCACAGGTGGCCCAGGCCTACCTGCGCGTCCTGCGGGCCCGGGCGACCCGCTCGCTGGCCCAGGCCGAGGCCCAGGCCTACCGCGCCCGTTGGGACCAGATGGAACGCCGACTCGAGCGCAGCCTGGCAAGCCGGGTGGATGTGCTGGATGCCAGGGTGCGTTTCGAGACCGCGCTCAGTGACATCGCCCGGGCCAGCAACGAGCTGGACGCCGCCCGCCTGGGCCTTGAGCGCCTCACCGGCCGCAATCCGCAGACCCTGCTCTCGGCGAAGCCCGAGTCCATGCCACTCACCGACACGCCCACCGATGATCGGGTCGCGCAGTGGCTGGAAGAGGCCGGTCGGGCCAACCCCACCGTCGCGGTGGAGCGCGAGCGCCTGATGCGCGCCAGCGAGACCATCGCCGTGCGTCAGGCCGAGCGTTTTCCGCGCCTATCGCTGGAGGCCCGGTACAGCGACACCAATGCCACCGATCAGCTGATCCAGGGCGAGGATGCCCGGGTGCTGGTGCGGCTGCAGATGCCGCTATTCAGCGGCGGCGGGCTGACCGCCGGGGTGGACGAGGCCCGGGCCCGGCGCATGGCCCAGTCCGCGGCCCTGGAGGATGCCCAGCGCCAGGCGGTGATCGACACCCGCGCGGCGGTCAATGAACTGCGTAATGCCCAGCGCCGCATCCGCGTCTCGCGCCAGGCCCTGACCACCGCCGAGGCGCAGGTCGAGGCCAGCGAAGAGGGCCTGGAGGTCGGCGTGCGCGATCTGGTCGAGGTGCTCGACGCCCGCGCCCAGCTCTTCAGCATCCGGCGGGATCTGGCCGAGGCCGCCTACGACTACCTCATCGCGCAGGTCCGCCTGCGGACCACCACCGGCGAGTTCCAGCCCGGCGACCTGCGTGAGCTGGACCGGCGTTATCTGGACGAGGTGGTGGCGCTCCAGATGGGCGATGAATAAGGGCGATTTCGATACGCCTCAGTCCAGATCGGTGCTGAGCGGCGTCAGGCTCATCAGAACCCATCCCGAATTGGATTATGACGCGCTGGAGCGCGAAATCGACCGCCGCTTGAACCGATCGGTCGGCGTCGGGCAACCGCATGCCGGCCCACCCAGCATCACGCAGTCAGCAGCAAGATCCTCACTCCTGCGCGGGATCGTTTCCCGCCTGGTGGCGACCCGCTTCATGCGCGAGGAGCTTGCGGCGTATCCGCGACTCTACCGAGCGGTTCGACGGCTCTATCACGGGGTGCGAAAGGCCCAGTGAAAAGCATCACCGCCATCCACCAGTTCTCGGTGTCCTGTTCGCCGGGGGACGGCATCAGCAACAGCATGTTATTCATCCAGCGACTGCTGCGCGGGCGGGGTCTGGCATCCGAGATCTATGTCATGGACCGCCCTGAGTCGATGCGTGATGCGGTCAAGCTCTATGAAACCCTCGAGCCGACCCCGACCGATCTGCTGCTCATTCACCACGGTGGCGGAAACCCCGCGGCCCGCTGGCTGCAGCGGCTCCCCTGCGCCAGAGTGATGGTCTACCACAACATCACGCCGGAGCGGTTTTTCCCGGCCGACGATCCCCTGCGGCAGACCCTTGCTTACGGCCGTGAGCAGCTGATCGATTGGAAGCACTCGGTCAACGGGACGATTGCCGTGTCTCCCCGGAACCACGTCGAACTCATGGCGGCGGGCTATCCAGCGGAGAAAACCGCCACCATTCCGCTTCTGGTCGATCTCGAGCGGTTTAGTAGGACAACCTCGAGGGAGAGGGTACGGCAGCAGAACAACGCCCGGCAGTTACTGTTTGTAGGCCGTTTGGTGCCGCATAAAAACCCACAAGGCCTTATTGCCATGCTGGCGGAGCTGACGCATATGACCGACCAGTCGGTCCGCCTCACCCTCGTGGGAGAGGGAAGTCCTACCACGATCGCGGCGCTGTATGATCTGGCAGCACGGCTTCGGGTATCGGATCAGGTCGAGATCACCGGCAAGGTGAGTGATGAACGTCTGGTAACGCTCTACTCCGAGGCCGATCTCTATGTAAGCATGAGCGAGCATGAGGGGTTCGGCATGCCGCTTGTCGAAGCGATGATGCACGAGGTTCCGATCGTCGCCTATGCCGCCCCTGAGAGCGGCATTGCCGATACCGTCGAAGGCGGGGGCTTGCTCCTCAATCGCGCCGACCCTGCCATCGTTGCGGCCACGGCGGCGGCAGTGCTGGACGACGTCGAGCTGCAAGGGCAGGTGATCGCGGCACAGAAAACCCGGCTCAAGGCACTCCAACCCGACCGCCTTGAGCAACAACTGGTAGATTTCCTACGGTCGGTTGGACTTGATCCGGGCGCTGGCAAAGAGCCCGGCCCTGCGTACAATTCGGGGGATGGATAACGCAGTGACCGCAATCTACGGAGCTGGGGCAGCGCGCGCCAAACACCAGGTGGCCGGATGACCGCGCTCCGTTCCCTGGAACCATTCTCGGCCCGCGTTCGCAACCTTTGGGCCTACCGATATTTCGTTGCCAGCTCGGTGCGCAACGAGTTGGTTGCCTCTCTGACGCGCAGCCGGCTGGGAATCTTCTGGCTCTTTGCCCAGCCACTCAGCCTGGTGATTATTTATGCCCTGATCCTATCGAATGTCCTTTCGGCGAAGCTGCCGGGTGTCGAGGGGCAATATGCCTATGCGATCTACCTCACCTCCGGGATTCTCGCTTGGACGCTGTTCAGCGACGGGGTCAGTCGTGGGACGACGCTGTTCATCGACAGCGCCGATCTCATGAAGAAGCTGAGTTTCCCGAGGGTGGCACTGCCTGCCGTGATGCTGGGGACGATGATCGTACAGAACTTCCTGTTCCTGCTTGTGGCCCTTGGGGTGTTCCTGCTCCTTGGGCACACATTCTCCCTTGCCATGCTCTGGGTGCCGGTGCTGATGATATTGTTCGGGGGGTTCGGGGCCGGAATCGGGCTGGTCTGCGGAGCGATCAATGTCTTTGTCCGCGATGTGGGCCAACTCATCCCGATCCTGCTTCAGTTCGCCTTCTGGTTCACGCCCATCGTCTATCCCATCACGATCATCCCGGCGTCCTATCAGGGACTGTATGACCTGAACATCATGTACTGGTTCGTCTCGGCGTATCACGACACCATCGTCTACGGCAGGGTCCCGGATGCGAACCAGTTCCTGGTGATGGCCGTGGCCTGTCTGGTGGCCGTGCTGGCGGCGGGCTTCCTTTTCCGTCGCGCCTCTCCCGAGATGGTGGATGTGCTGTGAGCGAGATCCGGGTCAGAAACCTCAGCAAGGGCTTTCGGCAGTACAAGTCCGAGTGGCACCGGATCGCCAACTGGCTTTATCTCAACCGTGCACCGGCAAAGACATTCTGGGCCGTGCAGGATATCTCCATCGATGTGTCGCCCGGCGAGGCGGTCGGCATTATCGGCCGCAATGGCGCGGGTAAGAGTACGCTTCTGAAACTCCTCACCGGTACCATGACCCCCAGCACGGGCGAGATCCAGATCGGTGGCCGCGTCAGCGCACTGCTGGAGCTCGGCATGGGGTTCAACCCGGAGCTCACCGGCCGGGAGAATGTCTACCACGCCTCCAGCCTGCAGGGCTTTGATCGCGGCCAGATCGACGGGCGTATTGATGCGATCGAGGCGTTCGCTGAGATCGGCACCTACTTTGATGCGCCGGTGCGCACCTACTCGAGCGGCATGCAGGTTCGCGTCGCATTCGCCGTGGCGACGGCGTGGCGGCCGGATGTGCTGATCGTTGATGAGGCCCTGTCGGTTGGCGATACCTATTTCCAGGCCAAGAGCTTTGACCGCATCCGCGCCTTCCTCGCCGAGGGAACGACCCTTCTGCTGGTCTCCCATGACCGGGCGGCCGTGCAGGCGCTATGCAGCGTCGCCTACCTGCTGGAGGACGGACGGATTCGCACCCACGGCGATCCCAAAACCGTTTTCGAGTACTACAACGCCACACTGAGCGAGCGCGACGGGGTGGCTACCGCCATTGAGCAGCAGGCCGATGAATCCGGCGAGGTGGTGACCCGGTCCGGAGATGCAGCGGCGCGGATTCACTCGGTGTGCCTGATGAACGATAACGACATGGAAGTGGATCTGCTTCAGGTCGAGCAGCGCGCCAGGCTATGCATCACCGCTGGGGTAGTGCAGGACATTCCGGAGATGGTGGTGGGGTTCGTGATCCGCGACCGGCTCGGGCAGCCGGTTTTCGGGACGAACAGCGCCTATAATGAACAGGTGACCGAGGGGCTGAGCGCGGGAGCGAGGGTCACGGCGGCTTTTGAATTTCCAGCGAATCTGGGCGAGGGCGGGTATGTGGTGAGCATTGCGCTGCATGCCGGTTTCGATCATACCCAGCGCTGCTACGACTGGTGGGACGGCGCGATTACCTTTGAGGTGGTGAACTCGGCCCTGCCGAAATTCTCTGGCTCGGCCTGGCTCCCGACGAACATTACGGTGATGGTCGATGACTGATGCATCGCTTTTCTATCGTTGGTTTGAGGATCGATACCGCGGGTCGCGGGAACTGATCCTCGAGCGGCTTCGCGGATATACGCCTTACCTGAAGGTCCTGAAACGCCGACATGGGAAGGCGGCTCAGGCGCTGGATCTGGGGTGTGGCCGTGGCGAGTGGCTGGAAGTCCTTGGTGAGGTCGGGCTACAGGGGCGGGGTGTCGATCTGGATGCCGGTATGCTCGCGGCCTGCGAGGAGCGGGGACTCGCTGCCGAGTATGGCGATGCGATAGCCGCGCTGCGATCCTGTGAAGAGGGCTCGCTCGCGCTGGTCTCGGGGTTCCACATTGCCGAGCACCTCGAGTTCGAGGTTCTCCGGGAGTTGATCTCCGAGGCCCACCGGGCGCTCGCGAAGGGCGGCATGCTGATCCTGGAGACTCCGAACCCTGAGAACCTACGGGTAACAGCGGTCGATTTCTACATGGACCCCACCCACCAAAATCCACTGCCTCCGCGGCTACTTGCGTTCGCTGTAGAATTCTACGGATTTGATCCATGCCATGTACTACGACTGCAGGAGCCCGCTGTCGCTCACGATGCGCCGTTTCCGTCCACTTCGGAAATCTACAACTGCGCTAGCCCCGATTTTGCCGTGATAGCTGGTAAAGGTTGGTCTGCGACGATGCGCAAGCGGATCGGGGCGGCTGCTGACAAGCATGCGGGTGTAACCGCCGAAGCGCTAATGGACCGGCGTGATGCAGCTCAGCATCACCAGCGTGAGCGTATTGATTGGCGTATTGATGGTTTGTTGGAAGAGGCCCGTTCGGATCGGGAGCGAGTAGATCAGCAGCTTGCGACCTTTAGAGACGCAGTGCGCCAAGAGGCCGAAAATGATCGTCATCAACTCCTAGCGCTTGTTGAGGACACAGCCGAGCTGTCAGAGCGGTTTGCCGTGCTTGATGAGCGATTGAATGCACTCTACGACAGCCGTTCATGGAAGATCACAGCGCCGTTTCGCGCGGTCTTCGGTTTTGCGCGGGAAGTCAGGGCCGGGCGAGCGGCCCTCCCTCGCCGCACTGCCAGGCGTCTTCTGTATTCGCACCGACTTCGCAGCTTTTTGGTTAAGCATCCACGAACTTATCGGGTGCTGAGTCGACTGGTTCGAGCATTGGGCATTCACCGGTGTATGTGGGCACTCGCTGCTGAGCCGTCGGACAAGGGGGCGGAGCATTCGAGTGAGGCTTCGGAGTCCTTCGGTCAGGCTCCCGATTCACCTGCACATGACACTCTGGGGTTGCCGCGACACGCGCAGCACGTACACCGGCGCTTGAAAAGGAAGTTCGAGTAGAAGACCAATGCGCATTCTGATTGATATGCAAGGAGATCAGACGGATAGCCACTATCGTGGCATTGGGCGGTTTGTCAGAGAGCTCGTGAAGGCGCTGCCCCCCCAATATCCCGAGTATCGCTTCATCCTCCATTTCGACAGTTCGATGCCGGCCGCGGTGTGTCGGTGGCAGGAGAGTGCGATCGCCCTCTCGCCGAATGTCGAGATCTCCCGCTGGTCCATGCCACGGGGAGTTGACCGCCACCTATTCCACCATGAGCGATGGCGGGGTATCGGGGATCGCCTTTATGCCGCCGCGATCGAGCGGGCGGCGCCGGATATCATTCTGATCCCCTCGTTCTTCGAGTCGGAGGCGGTGGTCAATCTCTCGCACCTGGACCCTGCCATCCCGCGCGTTGTGCTGATGCATGATCTCATTCCGCTGGTCAATCAGCGCGAATATCTCAACGCCTGCCCCGAGACGAGGGCCGACTATCTCCGTCGTGTTGAAGAGGTGAAAAAGGCGGATCATCTCGTCTGCAACTCGGCGTTCACCGCGCGGGAGGCTGTGGAATGGCTGGATATCGAGACATCCCGGACCACGCCGATTTGGGCGGATGCAGACGCGCGGTTTCGGCCCGATGGAGATGGCGAGACGCAATCCGAAGCGCTTTTGCACGAGTACGGCGTTGAAGGGCCTTTCGTGCTCCATACCGGTGCGGTGGACCCGCGCAAGAACGTGGATCTGCTCATTCAGGCCTTCGGGCGTCTGCCCGCTGCGGTCCAGGCGACCCAGCGGCTCGTGCTCGCCGGTCCCATCTCGGGCGCTGAGCGTGATGCCCTTGCCGCCTCCGCAAGACGACACGGAGTGCCCGCCGATGCGCTCGTCGTGTTGGGCCATGTCAGCGATGAATTACTGGTCGCGCTGTATAACGGTTGTTCGGCGTTTGTTTTCCCCTCCCGCCATGAAGGCTTCGGACTGCCGGCGTTGGAGGCCATGCGCTGCGGTGCGCCTGTCCTCGCGGCCAACGCCACGAGCCTTGTCGAAGTGGTCGCTGATGAAGCGGCGCTGTTCGACCCGGATGATCCCCAGGCACTCGCCGAGAAGCTTGAGCGGGTCCTGACGGATCCGGAGTGGCGGGCAGAACGCTTGGCCGCGGCGCAGGCGCAAGCCGAGCGCTTTTCCTGGGATCGTACGGCCACCCTGACCATGGGTGTGCTGGAGCATCTCGTATCGGCCGAGGACAACCCGCGGCGGCGCGCAGACCCTACTAAGGTATCCGACAGGGACGGTAAGCCACGCCTTGCATTTGTCTCGCCCCTGCCGCCCGCCCATACCGGGATCGCGAACTACAGCGAGGAGCTCCTGCCGGCGCTCGCCGAGCACTATGATGTAACCCTGGTCACGGATGAGCCGGTGGTCAGTGACACGCTGATCGAGGCATTCGGTCAACCGCTGGATCCGGATGGCCTGCGCGAGGCGGCATCAACATTCGACCGTGTTCTCTACCAGGTTGGGAATTCTCCGTTCCATAGCTTCATGGCCGATCTGATGGATGCGGTGCCCGGTGTGGTCGTGATGCATGATGCCTGCATTGGTGGGCTCTGGTTTGGTGAGCCGGCGCAGTTCCAAACCCCGATTGATGGCGCGGGGGAGGGAGCGCCCTGGGCCCAGGCGGTGCGCGTGTCGCACGGCGTGAGTGCGGTGGCGGATGCGCTCGGCATGACCCGATCCGAGTTCATCGATCAATACCCTGCCAGCTGGCCGATCATCGAGCGGGCTCGTGGCGTGATCGTTCATTCCCGCCACGCCCGAGAACTCTTCGAGCGTCATTATGCGCCAGACGCAGCAGGACATTGGGCGGTGATCCCGCATTTGCGGGCCCTGCCACAGGAGGCCGACCGCGATGCAGCCAGAGAGCGGCTCGGACTAGCGCCAGATGCGTTCATCATTGCAAGCTTCGGGATGGTCGCGCCGACCAAACGCTGCAAGACCCTCCTCGAGGCCTGGATGGACAGCAGGCTCGCCGGTGATCATCGCTGCCAGCTGGTCTTCGCCGGGCCCCTGGATCTGGGCGAATACGGCGCCGCACTGATGGAGATGGCGTCCTCGCCTGGGGCCGGAAACGTGCGTTTCACCGACCGCCTCACCGACGAGGCCTTCGCGGACTGGCTGGCGGCGGCGGATGTCGCGGTGCAGCTGCGCGGCGAGTCTCGGGGCGAGACCTCGGGTGCCGTTAGCCATGCCATGGCCCATGGGCTCCCCGTACTAGTGAACATGCACGGGTCGATGGCGGAACTGCCTGACGACGCGGTCTATAAGATTGATGATCCGATTGAATCGGATGTGCTGATACGGGCGCTGGAGACCCTATACGACGACGCGGAGCTTCGCGAGCGCCTGGGTAGAGCGGCGAGAGCGCTGATCGCGACAGACCATGCCCCGGCCGCCTGCGCGGCTGAGTATTCTGAGACACTCGAGCGCGCCTATGCCCGGAACCGATGCTCGGCGGATGGTCTGGTCGATGCGCTGGATGCGGAGGTCATCCAGCGCCTTGGCGAGGCAGATCAAGAGCGCCTCGCTACCGCTATTGCGACGACGCTGCCGATCGGACATCCACGTAAGCGGCTCTTCGTGGATGTCACTGCCACCGCGGCAACCGATCGAATGACCGGCATTGAGCGGGTGGCTCTGCGCCTGGTCGAATCCTGGCTCGCCGACCCGCCGGAGGGCTTTCGCATTGAGCCGGTGCGGTTGGTGGAAAGCGAGGGTGAGTGGCGATACGTCACCGCGATGGATTGGATGCGCCGCATTACCGGTGATGATCTCGTCGGGCTGGGAGACGAGGTAGTGGATCCCGGCCCGGGGGACGTCCTCGGCATTGTCGACATCAGTGGCCAGCAGCTGGTGGAGGCGGTGGACAGCGGGCTTCATCAGCAGCTTCGTGCCGATGGCTGTCCAGTCTTTGCCATCGTGTACGACATCCTGCCGGTCACGCATCCCCGTTGTTTCCCGCCGGGTGCGGATGCAACCCATCAGCGTTGGCTGGAAGCGATCTCCGCATTCGACGGGATTTTCGGTATCTCGCAAACGGTGCGCAATAACGCCCGCGGATGGTTGTCGGAAAACCGGCCGGAGCGCGTTGGGGTCATCAAGACTGGCCACTTTGCGCTGGGCACGGATCACATCGCGACGAGTGAGGTGGGGGATGAGCCGCCACCCAACCTCGAGCTGCCCACCGACCGACGCCTTTTCATCACCGTTGGCACCATCGAGCCGCGCAAACGCCATCATCAGGTTCTGGACGCTTTCGAATGTCGCTGGGCGGCCGGTTCAACGGATTGCCTCGTGATCGTGGGCAAAGAGGGCTGGCAGGAACTACCGGACAGCCATCGACGGGACATCCCGGAGACGGTCAAGCGGCTGACCGGCCACCGTGAGCTCGGCCAACGCCTGTTCTGGCTGGACGGATTGAGCGATTCGGAGCTTGACACGCTATACCACCAGGCCACTGGTCTGATCGCCGCCTCGGAGGACGAGGGGTACGGGCTGCCGGTGGTCGAGGCGGCGGCGCGCGGGATGCCGATTCTGGCGCGGGATATACCGGTTTTTCGCGAGGTGGCGCCGGCCGGAACGCAGTTTTTCAGCGCGATGGATGGCGAAACGCTGGCGTATGCGCTCCAAATGTGGATGACAGAACAAGTCGTCGATTCCGCAGGAGCGGAGCCGGTAGCGGTGTTGTGGCGGGACAGTGCCCGGGAGCTCTGGTCGCAGGTCGCGGGCATTGCCACGAACTGAGAGCATGTCTGCGTCGGGCGTTATAGGGTAGGGGGATTTTCAAATGTTTGGCTGGCATGCGGCCCGCAGACCGTCGTCCGAGCGTCGCCGCGTATTTGATCGCATCGACAATGAGAGCGACTGGGTAATTGGCGCGGAGCATATAACTGCAGCGCTGGATAGCGGCCTGGATGCGCTGCCGCGAACTGTTGCTCATGGTTTCTGATCCCGCCACTCAACAGCTGCTGGACATCCTGGATGGCCTCTGGACGCAGCTCCCGGCCGAGGTGAAGGCCTACGGCGACGCCCGGTGGCCAAGGGGAAGCCATGTAGCTTTGGGCTGGCCATACTCTCAGATCATGGTCATCCCCTCGCTGCGGCTGATGTATGTGCCCATTGCCAAGAACGCCTGCTCCACCCTGAAGCGTATGATGCTGGATCTGGCGGGGTTTCCGGCGGACTCGGCCGCGCAGGCGCATGTGCATGAATGCCTTGACTTCTATCAAACGGGCTTGCAGCTAAAGGACTGGCCTAGAGAGGATGTCGAGCGGTTTCTGACGGAGCCAAGGTGGTTCCGCTTTGTCGTGATGCGGGATCCGCTCGAGCGGCTTGTCAGCGCTTATCTGGAGAAGTTCGTTCGCAATCGGCTGCTACCGGGCAACCGGGTGCACACGGCGCCTGTGGTCGCGGCTATGCAATGTACTGATGCTCCAGACCTCGCCAGGGGTATCACCTTTCGACAGTTCGCCGAATATGTCGCTGCGACGCCCGCTGGTCTCCTCGACCCGCACTGGCGGCCGCAATGCTTATGTGTGCCCGAGCAGGATGTTCAGATTGTCGGCTTCCAGATCGATCAGATTGATCAGCTAAAGAGTGATTTAAGGGCCTGGTGTGGCTGTATGCCGGTGGTGGGTCACCACAACAGGACGACAATAGAAAAGCGGGCCCCTCAGCGCGGCGGGCTCGCAGACCATCTACCAAAGCACCTTGATCCGATCGAGTCTATCTGTGCTCAGGCGTTGCTCGATAGCGGCATTGAGCATGTGTTGTGCGGGCACGCGTGACTCGGTCAAACAACGACTTGGGCCTGTGGGTCACAGACCCAAGCCGTTGTTTGGCGCCGGTCACACCTTTTTCGGCTGATCCTGGATATGTGTTGAATCGTCATAAAACCTTAGGCATAGTCTCAAGCAGTCTGCGAAAAGCGCGGGATACTTTGTTGTAGAGCTTCACAGCTGTAAGCTCTGCGGCACTAACCGGTAACAATGTTGGTCGGAGGAAAGCCAAGATGGCGATCACCCAAGAGATCCGAACAGATATCATCGAACTTTATGTGGGGCTGCTGGGTCGTGCCCCTGATCGGGACGGCCTGAGTTTTTGGGCTAATGGCTATGTAACCCGCGTGGATTCGGGCGATTCGCCTGAAGAGGCGATCAAGTCGATCGCCCAGGATATGTTCCAGAGCCAGGGTGCGAGCACCTACTATCCTGCTTTCCTCTCCAACGAGGAGATAGTGCGGCAGTTCTATGAGAATGTTCTGGGTCGCGGTCCGGATCAGCAGGATCAGGAAGGAATCGATTTTTGGACGGCGGCGCTGGACAGCCGACCAGCCGGTGACGTCATCGTTGATATGATCAACGCGGCGCTTAACCCTGTCCGCGAGGATCCGCTGCGGCTAGAGACCAAGCAGCTGCTTGAGAACAAAGTCGCTGTTGCCGATTACTACGGTACGGAAGTCAGCGAGGCAGGGACTCCGAGTCAGGAAGATATCAAAGTCTCCACCGACCTCATTGATGCGGTGACGGTTGACACTGACACCTCAACGCCTGCCGCGGTGAAGCAGTTCGTCGACGCAGAAGTTGCGAAGGACACCGACCCGACTTTTACTCTCACTACAAGTGCGCAGTCCGTCGATGAGGGCGGATCGGTCATCTTCAACCTCCAGACTACCAACGTCGCCGCTGGCACCGAGTACTCCTATGAAATTTCGGGCGTCGACGCTGCCGACCTGACTAGCCCGCTCACCGGTACCGTCACGATTGATGCCGACGGCAAGGCGAGCATCGCCGTCGATGTGGCCGAAGACGCGGTTATCGCCGAGACCGAGACACTGTCGCTCGAGGTTGCGGGTCAGACGGCCGACGTGACCGTCAGCGAGCTCACGCCGACGTTCGAGCTCTCTGCAAGCGCTGATTCGGTCGACGAGGGCAACTCGGTTGTCTTCACGCTCAATACCACGAATGTTGGCGAAGGGGTTTCCTACAACTACGAGATCACCGGTGTTCAGGGTGCGGATCTGAATACGCCGCTCACCGGCACGGTGACTACGGACGCCAATGGCCAGGCCACCCTCGCCGTCGAGGTCGCAGAGGATGCGGAGCTTGATGAGAGCGAGACGATGGAGCTCACGGTGGCGGGTGAGTCCACCTCTGTGACGGTTAATGAAACGACACAGCCGGACCTCAGCCTCACGGCAAGCACCGAGTCGCTCTTCGAGGGTGAGTCGGTGACTTTCACGCTTACCGACGCCAACCAGGTGGTCAATGGGGACTCCTACACCTACACCATCTCCGGTGTGCAGGCGGCGGATATCGACGGTGCACTGAGTGGCACCATGACGGTCGGCGATGACGGCAAGGCGGCTGTCACGGTCACGGTCGCAACGGATGCCCAGATTGAAGATCCCGAGACTCTGACCTTCGAGGTCGACAGCCTTCAGGCACAGGTCACGGTCAACGATGTTGATCCGGTCGGTGAGACGTTCCAGCTCACCACCGGGATCGATGTGCTCGCCCCCAATGCGAGCGATGCGAATGACCGCACCACCCAAGGCGATGACACGATCGTCGCGGTGAACGACGAGTACAACACCGGCGATAACATCAATGCCGGCGAAGGAACTGATCGGCTCAACTACACGGTGAACGCGGACAACCCGGATCAGGACGTCGTGTTGACCAGTGTTGAGCAGGTCTACGCCCGGGTGATTGACACCGATGGCGAGACGATCAATGCCGCAGATTGGGATTCTGATCTCAGCCAGGTCTGGTATGACCGCGGCACGGAGGACCTGAGCGTCGAGAACGTCGGTTCGATCGTGACCGCCGGCGTGGTCGGTGGTGATGGAGATGGCGATTACACCCTGACCTACGACGCCGATGTCGTCTCTGGCAGCGAGGACGAGCAGTCGATCGTGGTTCAGGGCGCTGATGTCGGTGCGATCAATGTCGGCGGTGTCGAGACTGTCTCTGTCGCCGCCGCCGAAGCAGTCACTGCGGCGAGCAGCTACAGCCTCAGCATGGATTCCGCCGAGACGATCAATGTCTCCGGTGAGGTGGACCAGACCGTCAACGTGGACGGTCTTACTATCAATGCCACCGACATCAATGTGAGCGGAACCGGGGCGGTCAACCTCACCCTCGCCAATCAGGATGCGGCGACAGACACGGTCTCGGTCACGGGCGGTGACGGTGCTGACACCCTGGATGTGTCCGCGCACCAGGCAAGTGCCCTGTCTGTCGACGGCGGTGCCGGCAACGACACGGTCGAGGTTGGGGTTAACCTTGAGACGGACGACGTGATCTCGGGTGGCACAGGCTCGAACACGTTCTCCGTGACGGGGAACTTCACCAATAACGAGGCCGGACTTGGGAACATCACGGCGTTCGAGACGCTGGATGTGACAATGAATGCCGCGACGAATCAGCCGAACGTCGCTAATGTTTCGCTGATCAGCGGGCTCTCCACAGCGATCGCGACAACTCAACAGGGTGAGGTAGAGAGCATCACCTTTAATGGTGTCGATGGAGAGACGCTCATTGCCCGTAATATCGATGGGGCCAATGCACCGGCGGATTTCAACAGTGTCGTGATCAATCTATCCGACAGCGCCTCAGACGCGGTTGCCAACCTCACGCTGACCAACCGTGACGCGGGTAATGATCTCGATGTAGAGGCGGTTGCCACCGTCGATGTTGAGCAGCTAAACCTCGTCATCGACGATGTGGTTGGTGACGGTGTAGTTGTGGATGATCTGCAGTCCGACGGTGATCCACTTAGTACGGTGGATGTGTCTGGTAACAACGATCTGGTTATCGGCGGAGAAGATCCGATCACCGTTTCCACCTTTGATGCGTCCGATCTGAATGGGTCGCTCGATCTGACCGCAGGCGATGCAAGCCAAGCTCTTACGGGCGGCTCGCAGGCAGCGACATTCCGGTTTGATGGCAACCTCGATAGCGAAGACTCCGTGACCGGCAACAGCGGTAACGACCAGGTAGTCGCGACGATTGATAATGGAAATTCGGTTGCGCCGACCCTGAATGACATCGAGACCGTTGACCTTCAGATCAACGGCGGGACCTTCGACGGCGCCAACACGACCGGCCTTGAGACGGTCGAGCTGGATGCCCAGGGTAATCTCACCCTGCAGAATCTCGAAAATGGCGTGACGGTTAGCCAGGACGGAATCAACGGCAACCCCGGTGTCGTCTTGGGTGGCCGCGAGAATGTCGATACCGCGATTACCTTTAACAACGACGGCGCAACCGCCGATCTGGATAATGGGACGCTCAACACTAGAAACGTCACGAGCCTGACGATCACTGCCGACAGCGGCGACGACGGCAGTGGCGAGAACCTCGACTTCGACAGCCTGACCAGTGACGCCGCACTCACGAGTGCGACCTTCACGACGGCCGAAGATAATCTGACCGTGGGCGATGTGAGTGCGCCCTCGCTTGAGAGCCTGACGCTCACCGGGCGTGGCGGTGATATCGGCCTAGGCGATGTCACCGCCATTGACCCGAACGATGCCGAGGATATTTCCGACCTCAACAGCTTCACGGTGGATGCCCAAAACGGCTCCGTTGTAACGACCGGCGCAGTCGATGCATCCGGTGCCCAGGATGTCGTTGTGGACCTCGATTTCCAAGACGACTTCGGCGCATCGGAGCTGGGCGATGTTACGGCCGGTTCGATTCAGTCGATCAATGCTGACGTGCTTGACGGTGGCACTAGCCTGACCCTTGGCAATGTGACTGCCGAGGCCGGCGACATTGGCAACGTCACCGTCAACGCGGCTGACCAGTTTGACGGTGGCGACCTGGTAGCCAGCGCTGCCGTTGGCGGGAGTATCGGGAATATCGATGTGACGCTGACGGGGTCGGGTCACAATGGTGCATCCGACCTCGGTACCGTCACCGCGAATACGACCGGTTCGGTTGGCAACATCACGGTGACGAACCGTTCAGATCAGGGCTTCACCCTCGGTGCGGTCACTGCTGCAACGCTCGGCACCATCGATGTGACCGCTGAGTCCGACGTGACATTCAACACTGGCCCGGTCGCTCAGACGATCGGGGCGATCACGATCGACGTGACCGAGGGCAACACAGTCAACCTCGGTACGATCGGCGCGACCGATGGATCGCTCAACGGTGCGACGGTCGACGGCGCCGGCGACTTCGACATGACCGTTTCTGATGTTGAAACGGTTGGCAATATCGACGCAAGTGACGCAACTGGCACCGTAACCATCGACCTCGACAACGCTACTGAAAATGGCATTACCTATACCGGTGGTGCAGCGGTTGATGACTTCCTGGGTACCGGAGGCGCTGATACCGTCACCGGCGGTGTTGGGGACGATATCCTTGATGGCAACAATGGCTCGGACAGCCTCGTCGGTGGCGCCGGCAATGACAACGTCTCCGGCGGCGGCGACGATGACACCATCGAAGGGAACGCCGGCGACGATACGCTCGACGGTGGAGACGGAGACGACGACGTATCCGGGGGTACCGGCAACGACTCCATCGTGGGTGGCGCAGGTGCCGACAGTCTCGACGGTGGAACGGGTATCGACACCATTGATGGCGACGCAGGTAATGATGTCATCACCGGCGGCCTCAACGCCGACTCCCTGGTCGGTGGTGACGACGATGACGTGTTCGTCTACAACAATCTCAACGAATTCGTTGATGGCGAGACGGTTGACGGTGGCACCGGGAACGATGCCATTCGCCTTAACACCACTGGCACCTTCGACTTCTCGAACATCAACGTTTCGAGCGTTGAGGAGGTTGAGCTCAACGCGGGTGACAGCGATGTCACGCTGAGTCTGGTGGATAACGGCGACGACTTCAGCGGTGATGCCGCGGTTGAGGTCTCGAACACCACCGGGACAGCGTTCACCAGCAACCTCACCCTTACCGCAGGAAGCGAAGGGGTCAACGTTACCTCGGCCGACTTCGACGGCGATGACGTGATGACCGGCAGCACTGCTGCAGACTTCCTGCAGGGCGGAGCGGGGAACGACAGCCTGACGGGTAATGATGGCAACGATTCGTTCATCGGCGGAGCGGGTGTTGACACGATCACCGGTGGTATCGGCAACGATGAAGTCTTTGGTGATGCCGGTGCTGATGTGATCGATACAGGGGGCGGCGACGACACCATCGGCTACAACAGCGATGCCGAGCTCTTCAACGCGGACGGTACGCTGGTCGATGCTCAGGTCGACGGTGGCCTTAACACCGACAGCCTCCAGCTCGACAGCACAAGCGGTGTCTTCACGATTGAGACCACTGACAACGTGCAGAGCATCCTGAACGTGGAGCAGATCACCGCGGTTGCATCGGAGAATGCTTACAGCATCACGCTGAGCGACCTGGTCGCGAATAACTCGGCATTCGGCACGGTCGACCTTTCGGGTGACAGCAATGCAACCGGCGATAACGTCATCGACGTATCGGCTGAGGATACGGTGGCATACACCCTCACCGGTTCCGCCGGCGCTGATCAGATCACCGGCGGTGGAGGCAACGACACCATCACTGGTGGTGCGGGCGCTGACGAGTTGACGGGTGGTGATGGAGATGACCGTTTCGTATTCACTACCGGCGATGTCGCCGCGGGCGAGACGGTGACGAACACCAATGGTACGGCCACGCTCACCAACGCCGGTAACGGTAGCGTTGACTTCACTGAGCTCAGTGACGGGGACGGCGGTTCGCTAGACCAGG
>NZ_JBAKFF010000002.1 GCF_040838345.1 Spiribacter sp. 1M189
CCTGGTCTAGCGAACCGCCGTCCCCGTCACTGAGCTCAGTGAAGTCAACGCTACCGTTACCGGCGTTGGTGAGCGTGGCCGTACCATTGGTGTTCGTCACCGTCTCGCCCGCGGCGACATCGCCGGTGGCGAATACGAAACGGTCATCTCCATCACCACCCGTCAGCTCGTCAGCGCCCGCACCACCAGTGATGGTGTCGTTGCCGCCACCGCCGTCAATGGTGTCTGCGCCACCGCCACCGGTAATGGTGTCATCACCACCGGAGCCTGTGAGAGCGAAGCCCTCCGTGGTCTCTGCCGAAACATCAATCTCATTGGGAGTGCCAGCAGTATCTGCCGACAGATCAATCGTAGTCAGTCCACTCTCTGCGACATTACCGTTTAGAGTAATGCTGTAAGCACCTTGTGCGTCGACCACTGTGATCTGCTCAACATTTGTAATGTCCTGGAGTTGATCAGCAGCTTCGATCGTGAACGGAACCAGTCCTGCATCTAGCTGGATTCGATCCGAACTACCGATGCCACCATCAACTTCGGCATCTGTTAAGGAGCCATCTTGGCGGAAGAGCTCCGCATCTCCGACGTAAACAATCGTATCATTGTCCTCACCGGAACGAATTACATCGATACCGCTGCCGCCGTAAATCGAGTCGGCGCCACTGTTGCCTTCGATGGTATCCGCACCGTTGCCACCGATGAGCTCGTCATCGCCACTGTTGCCAGTGATCGAATCATTGAGCGACGTACCGGTCACCGTAGAGCCAGTTCCACCGGCCCCAACCCCGATGTTCACAGTGTCGTCGGTGGTGAAGGCGT
>NZ_JBAKFF010000003.1 GCF_040838345.1 Spiribacter sp. 1M189
GTGAAGTCAACGCTACCGTTACCGGCGTTGGTGAGCGTGGCCGTACCATTGGTGTTCGTCACCGTCTCGCCCGCGGCGACATCGCCGGTGGCGAATACGAAACGGTCATCTCCATCACCACCCGTCAACTCGTCAGCGCCCGCACCACCAGTGATGGTGTCGTTGCCGTTGCCACCTGTGAGGGTGTCATTCGCATCGGAACCGACAAACGTTGATGCCGGAGCATTCCCACTCGCATCCACGGTATAGCCGTCATCGGCCGCCGTGCCGACTGTGGCAGCATCAAGGTTCACGTCCACATCATTCTCAACGGTCAGGTTTGCTGTGCCGTTGTCGTTCGCCGTAGCACTCGTTGCGGTGAAGTCACCGTCGACAGTCACCTCAGCCGTTGCACTATCGGAGACAACCAGGACGTCGGAACCAGACAGATCGGTCACCTCGTCCGTGCCTGCATCAACGTTGAAGGTGTCATTGCCAGCACCACCAGTCAGCGAGTCAGCACCAGCACCACCCGTGAGGGTGTCGGCACCCGCGGCGCCGGCTATGGTGTCGTCGCCGTCACCACCGATGAGCTCGTCATCGCCACTGTTGCCAGTGATCGAATC